>NZ_LUVY01000013.1:0-46283 GCF_002992185.1 Pseudomonas sp. LLC-1
AATATCGGAGATGGTGAAGGACTCGGCGTGAACTTCAGCGATCATCAGTGCGGACATGACCGCAGTTAGCAGCAGACGTTTCATGAAGTCCTTTTATTCCAACTGGCAATAAACAACCCGCCGCGACAACACGGCGGGTTCGCAATTGAGCGAAGCTTTATAGTCGACCCAGATCGTTGATCAGGGCGAGCAACATCACCCCTATGACCAAACTGATACCGATCTGGACCCCCCAACCTTGCACCCGATCCGACAGCGGACGACCGCGCGCCCACTCGACCAGGTAAAACAGCAAATGCCCCCCATCCAGTACCGGGATGGGCAGCAGGTTAAGAACCCCCAGGCTTATGCTCAGGTAGGCCAGGAAATTCAGGAAATCCCCCACGCCGGACTGGGCCGAAGCGCCCGCCACTTTAGCAATGGTTATCGGTCCACTCAAGTTTTTTACCGAGAGCTCTCCGAACAGCATTTTCTTCAGCGACTCAAGGGTCAGGACGCTCATGTTCCAGGTGCGCGACAAGCCCTCACCCACCGCTTCCAGCGGGCCGTAGCTGACTTCGCGGAGCATGCTGGCAGGCCATTCGCCACCTTTTACCCCGGCACCCAGATAGCCACCGACTGCTTTGCCCTCGCCTTTGCGGGCCAGGGTCACCGGAACGTCCAGGGCCACGCCATCACGCTCCACGCGCACCACGACTTTGGCATCCGGGCGTGCACGCACGCTGTCGACAACCTGTTGCCATTCGGTCACGGCCACGCCATCGACGGCCAGCAGTTTGTCACCGGTTTTCAGGCCCGCAGCGGCAGCCGGCCCCTTCGGATCGATCTCGGCCAGTACAGGCACGATCGCCGGGCGCCAAGGGTGCAGACCAAGCGACTGGATCGGGTCCGGCTCGTCGGCGCCCTTGAGCCAGCTGTCCAGTTTGACCTGCAACTGGCGCTCGGCAGTGGCGCCCTCGTCGAGCACGCCAACCTGCAAAGTGCCGCTCTCGCCCAGGCGGCGAACCAGCTGCAGGTTGACCGCTGACCAACCGTTGGTCGGCTTGCCGTCAATGGAGACGATTTCCTGACCTGCGGTCAGGCCAGCCGACGCAGCCAGGCTGCCACTGTCGACCGCACCGATCACCGGACGGACCTGCTGGGTACCCAGCATTGCCAGCACCCAGAAGAACAGGATGGCCAGCAGGAAGTTGGCAATCGGGCCTGCTGCGACGATCGCGATACGCTGGCGAACCGACTTGCGGTTGAACGACTGCCCGGCCAGCGCAGGCGGCACATCGCCCTCGCGCTCGTCGAGCATCTTGACGTAGCCACCCAGCGGAATCGCCGCGACCACGAACTCGGTACCGTGGCGGTCATGCCAGCGCAGCAACGGCGTGCCGAAGCCCACCGAGAAGCGCAGCACCTTGACGCCGCAGCGGCGCGCCACCCAGAAGTGGCCGAACTCGTGGAAGGTGACCAGCACCCCCAAGGCCACGAGGGTGCCGATAATCATGTAGAGCGCAGTCATGTCCATCTCCGAATGATGTTCAGCAGGCCGGCTTCAGCGACCGTGACGCCTCAGCCACTCACGGGAAAGCTCCCGGGCACGCTGGTCGGCGGCAAACACCGCATCCAGCGATGGCAGCGGCACGACGGGCTCTTGGTCGAGCACCTGTTCGATCATACCCGCGATCTCCGGGAAGCGGATACGCCGCCCGAGAAATGCCTCGACCGCCACCTCGTTGGCTGCGTTGAGCACAGCAGGTGCACTGTTGCCGGCCTCGGCAGCCTGCCGCGCCAGGCGCAGGCAAGGGAAGCGCTGTTCGTCGGGCGCCTGAAAATCCAGACGGGCGATGGCGAACAGGTCAAGCGGTGCCACTCCGGAGTCGATCCGCTCGGGCCACGCCAGGGCATTGGCGATCGGCGTGCGCATGTCCGGGTTGCCCAGCTGTGCCAGCACCGAACCGTCCACATAGTCGACCAGGGAGTGGATCACGCTCTGCGGGTGCACCACCACCTCGACCTTGGCCGGCGCGGCATCGAACAGCCAGCAGGCTTCGATCAGCTCAAGCCCCTTGTTCATCATGCTGGCCGAGTCGACGGAAATCTTGCGCCCCATCGACCAGTTAGGGTGCGCGCAGGCTTGTTCCGGGGTCACGTCCAGCAATGCCTCGACCGGTGTTTCACGGAACGGGCCGCCGGAAGCCGTGAGCAGGATCCGGCGTACGCCGACCGCGCTCAGGCCGCGCGCATAATCGCCGGGCATGCACTGGAAAATCGCGTTGTGCTCGCTGTCGATTGGCAACAGCACGGCACCACTGCGCCGTACCGCCTCCATGAACAGCGCGCCAGACATCACCAGGGCTTCCTTGTTGGCCAGCAACACCTTCTTGCCCGCCTCGACGGCCGCCAAGGTAGGACGCAGGCCGGCCGCACCGACAATGGCTGCCATCACGGCGTCCACTTCCGCTGCCGAGGCCACCTGGCAAAGCCCGGCCTCACCCTCCAGCACTTCGGTAGCGCAACCGACCGCAGCCAGGCCTTCGCGCAGCCGCACAGCGGCCTCAGCGCTCGGCACCACGGCGAACGCCGGACGATGGCGCACGCACAGGGCCAGCAATTCATCGATACGCGAATAGCCGCTGAGGGCAAACACCTGGTAGCGGTCGGGGTGTCGCGCAATCACATCCAGCGTGCTCAGGCCGATGGAGCCAGTGGCCCCGAGCACGGTAATACGCTGCGGGCGACTCACATCACACCCCATTCGGCAGCCCACAGCAGCACAGCAAAGATCGGGATCGCTGCGGTCAGGCTGTCGATGCGGTCCAGCACACCACCATGGCCAGGCAGCAGGTTACTGCTGTCCTTGATGCCGGAGCGGCGCTTGAACATGCTCTCGGTCAGGTCACCGACCACCGAGGACATCACCAGCAACGCGGCGCCCAGCAGGCCCAGCAAGAGCTGGCCAAAGCCCCAGTCGCGGCTGATGCCGACACCCAGGGTAATCAACAGGCTGACGGCCAGGCCGCCATACACACCTTCCCAGCTCTTGCCAGGGCTGACCTGCGGGGCGAGCTTGCGCTTGCCAAACGCCCGGCCAGAGAAGTACGCGCCGATGTCGGCAGCCCAGACCAGCACCATGACCGAGAGGATCAGCCAGTTGCCCAGCGGCCAGTGCTTGAGCAGCACCAACCCCTGCCAGGCTGGCAGCAACACCAGCAGGCCAATCAGCAACCGACAGGCGGCACTGGCCCACAGCTCGCTGCTGCGCGGATAAGTAAGCACCAGCCAAGTGGCCAGGCCCCACCAGATCACCGCAGCGCCCAACACCCAGGGCGCCAGCTCCGGGAGGATGTACAGCAGCATCAGCGCCCCGGCGACCACCAAGGCATAGGCAATGCGCAGCGGTTGGGCCATGAGCCCGGCCAGGCGCGCCCACTCCCAGGCGCCAAGGGTCACCACGAAGCCGATGAACAGGGCAAAATCCCCACCGTTGAGCAGGAAAAAACCGCCCAGCGCGATCGGCAGCAGGATCAGCGCGGTAATGATGCGTTGTTTAAGCATTAAGCACGAGCTCCAGCCTCGACCTGCTCGCTGGTCTTACCGAAGCGGCGCTGGCGCGAAGCGAAATCGGCCAGGGCATTGCGCATGGCCTCGTGTTTGAAGTCCGGCCAGTACAGGTCGGAGAAGTACAACTCGGCATAGGCCAGTTGCCACAACAGGAAATTGCTGATGCGGTGCTCGCCACCGGTGCGGATGCACAGGTCCGGCAGCGGCAGCTCGCCGGTTGCCAGGCACGTCTGCAGCAGACCCGGGGTGATGTCTTCCGGGCGCAGGTGACCGGCTTGCACTTCCCGCGCCAGCCGCTGGGCGGCCTGGGCGATATCCCATTGGCCACCGTAGTTGGCTGCGATCTGCAGGATGAAGCGATTGTTGCCGGCGGTCAGCGCCTCGGCTTCGCGCATGGCGGCCTGCAATTCAGGGTGGAAACGCGAACGGTCACCGATGATGCGCAGGCTGATGTTGTTCTCGTTGAGGCGTTTGGCCTCGCGGCGCAGGGCCGAGAAGAACAGCTCCATCAACGCACCAACCTCTTCGGCCGGGCGCTGCCAGTTTTCACTGGAGAAGGCGAACAGGGTCAGTACCTCGACCCCGGACTTGGCACAGACTTCGATGACCGCGCGAACGGCGTCGACACCCGCCTTGTGCCCGGCAACGCCGGGCAGCAGGCGCTTTTTCGCCCAGCGGTTGTTGCCATCCATGATGATCGCGACATGACGCGGCACCGAGGACGGTGCCGCCAACTTGGACTTTTCCATTAAAAAACCCCGGCCTTAGACGGCCATCAGGTCCTTTTCCTTGGCTTTGTAAGCAGCATCGACTTCAGCAATGAACTTGTCGGTCAGCTTCTGGATCTCGTCCGCCGCACGACGCTCTTCGTCTTCGCTGATTTCCTTGTCCTTGGTCAGCTTCTTCAGGTCGCCCAGGGCATCGCGGCGCACATTGCGCACAGCGACCTTGGCATCCTCGGCCACACCGCTGGCCTGCTTGGTGTAACCCTTGCGGGTTTCCTCGGTCAGGGCCGGCATCGGCACGCGAATGGTGGTACCGGCGCTGGACGGGTTCAGGCCCAGGTCAGAGGTGAGGATGGCCTTTTCGATGGCAGCGCTGAGGTTCTTGTCGTGCGCGACGATCTTCAGGGTGCGGGCATCTTCGACGGTGATCGCGGCCACCTGGTTCAGCGGCATCTCGCTACCCCAGGCAGTGACCTTGACGCTGTCCAGGATGCTTGGGTGGGCGCGACCGGTGCGGATTGCCGCGAGGTTGCGAGCCAGGGCTTCGATGGACTTGCCCATGCGCTCCTGCGCGTCTTTCTTGATGTCGTTGATCATGCTTGGCCTTCCTCGATCAGAGTACCTTCAGCGCCACCCACCACGATGTTCAGCAGGGCGCCAGGCTTGTTCATGTTGAATACCCGCAATGGCATCTTGTGGTCACGGCACAGGCAGATTGCGGTCAGGTCCATCACACCCAGCTTGCGATCCAGGACCTCATCGTAGGTCAGGTGATCGAACTTCTCGGCGTGTGGGTCCTTGAATGGATCGGCAGTGTACACACCATCGACCTTGGTCGCCTTCAGCACCACGTCGGCATCGATTTCGATGGCGCGCAGGCAGGCCGCGGAGTCGGTGGTGAAGAACGGGTTGCCGGTACCGGCGGAGAAAATTACCACATCCCCGGAGTTGAGGTGGCGAATAGCTTTGCGACGATCGTAATGATCGGTGACACCGACCATGGAAATGGCCGACATGACCAGGGCCGGGATGTTCGAGCGCTCCAGCGCATCGCGCATGGCCAGACCGTTCATCACGGTGGCCAGCATGCCCATGTGGTCACCGGTGACGCGGTCCATGCCGGCTGCGCTGAGCGCGGCGCCGCGGAACAGGTTGCCACCACCGATCACCAGGCCGACCTGGACACCGATCCCTACCAGCTGGCCAACTTCAAGGGCCATGCGATCCAGCACTTTCGGGTCGATCCCGAAGTCTTCCGAGCCCATCAGGGCCTCGCCGCTAAGTTTGAGCAAAATGCGTTTATAGCGAGGTTGGCGACCACTCACCTGCTGAGCCATTGCGAGTCTCTCCTGCGGCGTACTTTTAGAAAATTCGTGCGGGCTGTTTGCAGCCTGCTAACTGTAGCGTGGCACCGTTTTGGTGCCAGCGGCGGCGAGTTTTATAAACCCTTCGCCGTTTTGACAAAGAGGCTGCGCGCGTGAGCGGGCAGCCTCTTTTGGGCGACAGACGGGGCTGTCTTACTGCTTGGCAGCAGCTACCTGAGCGGCAACTTCAGCAGCGAAGTCGTCGACTGGCTTCTCGATGCCTTCGCCTACTTTGAAGTAGGTGAAGGAAACGATTTCAGCGCCGGCTTTCTTGGCCAGTTCGCCAACCTTGACTTCCGGGTTCATGACGAAAGCTTGCTCTTTCAGCGAGGCTTCGGCTTTGAACTTGGTGATACGGCCGTTGATCATGTTCTCAACGATGTTTTCCGGCTTGCCGGCGATCTTGTCGGCGTTCAGCTGCAGGAAGACACCCTTCTCGCGCTCGATGGCCTCGGCGGAGATTTCCGACGAATCCAGGAACTCAGGGTTCGAAGCTGCAACGTGCATGGCGATGTTCTTGGCCAGCTCGACGTCGCCGCCTTTCAGGACAACGACAGCACCGATCTTGTTGCCGTGCAGGTAGGCACCGACAACGTCACCCTCAACGCGCACCAGGCGACGGATGTTGACGTTCTCGCCGCACTTGGCAACCAGGGCTTCACGAGCAGCTTCACGCGAAGCGATCAGCGGAGCAGCGTCGGTCAGCTTCTCGGCGAAGGCTTGCTCGAGGCTTTCGGCTACGAAGTTCTTGAAGTCGTCTTGCAGGGCCAGGAAGTCGGTCTGCGAGTTCACTTCCAGCAGGACGGCGGATTTACCGTCGGTCTTGACCGCGATAGCGCCTTCAGCAGCGACGTTGCCAGCCTTTTTGGCGGCCTTGATGGCGCCCGAGGCACGCATGTCGTCAATGGCTTTCTCGATGTCGCCGCCGGCCTTTTCCAGGGCCTTTTTGCAATCCATCATGCCTTCGCCGGTACGCTCGCGCAGTTCTTTTACCAGCGCTGCAGTAATTGCTGCCATTTCAAAATCCTCTTGGAAAGTTTTTCAACCATTCCACCCGTTCGTCACGGGCGTTCAATTCTGCTAATCCGCTGTTTTCATTTCAGCGAGCCCATGATGCGGGGCCGATGCTGACAGCAGGATTTCAAGGTGGCAAAAAGGGGGCAGAGCCCCCTTTTTGCGTGCCAAGTAGACGCTAGCGCCTATTACTCAGCAGCAGGTGCAGCCGCTTCTTCAGCGTAAACTTCGGTGCCGCCGGCAACGTTGTTGCGGCCGCGGATGACTGCGTCAGCCATCGAAGTCATGTACAGCTCGATAGCGCGGATGGCGTCATCGTTACCCGGGATGATGTAGTCAACACCTTCAGGGCTGCTGTTGGTATCGACAACGCCGATAACCGGGATGCCCAGCTTGTTGGCTTCGGTGATCGCGATGCGCTCGTGATCAACGTCGATAACGAACAGAGCGTCTGGCAGACCGCCCATATCCTTGATGCCACCCAGGCTGCGATCCAGTTTTTCCAGGTCGCGGGAGCGCATCAGGGCTTCTTTCTTGGTCAGCTTGGCGAAAGTGCCGTCTTCGGCCTGGGTTTCCAGGTCGCGCAGACGCTTGATCGAAGCGCGGATGGTCTTGTAGTTGGTCAGCATGCCGCCCAACCAACGGTGGTCAACGTATGGCGAACCGCAACGAGCAGCTTGCTCGGCGACGATCTTGCCGGCGGAACGCTTGGTGCCGACGAACAGGATCTTGTTCTTGCCCTGGGCCAGGCGCTCAACGAACGACAGAGCGTCGTTGAACATTGGCAGGGTTTTTTCCAGGTTGACGATGTGGATCTTGTTACGCGCGCCGAAAATGTACTTGCCCATTTTCGGGTTCCAGTAACGGGTCTGGTGGCCGAAGTGCACACCGGCCTTCAGCATATCGCGCATGTTGACTTGGGACATGATAGTTCCTTGATAAGTCGGGTTGGGCCTCCACGTATCCCAATGACCAACCCGCGAATTTCGCAACTCGGGGCACCCAGGTCATCGTGTCGACACGTGTGTGGGTTTAAGTGCTGACGGGGTCGTCCCCGAAAGCGGCGCATTTTATACCACAGACCGCAGCCGAACGGAACCCGGATACTGTTGCGTCCGTCAGCGGCTTTTGCAGCACCTGCGCTTTCGCGCCAGAATGCCAGCTATAGACAGCAGCCTGGCCGCCTTTATCCCGACCGATCGGCGCCTTGCTCTGCTAGAATCCGGCCTTTCCCGTTTGTTCGCGCCGTATACGGCGCCGTAGAGAGCCTGTAATGACCGTCACCATCAAGACCGCAGAAGACATCGAAAAGATGCGCATCGCTGGCCGCCTGGCCGCCGACGTGCTGGAAATGATCGAAGAACACGTCAAGCCCGGTATCACCACCGAAGCGCTCGACCGCCTGTGCCACGACTATATCGTCAATGTCCAGCAGGCCATCCCGGCACCGCTCAACTACAAGGGCTACCCGAAGTCGATCTGCACCTCGATCAACCATGTGGTCTGCCACGGCATCCCCAACGACAAGCCGCTCAAGGACGGTGACACGCTCAACATCGACGTCACCGTGATCAAGGACGGCTACCACGGCGACACCAGCCGCATGTTCCACGTGGGTACCGTGCCGGTCTGGGCCGAACGCCTGTCCAAGGTGACCCAGGAGTGCATGTACAAGGCCATCGAGCTGGTCAAGCCGGGCTGCCGCCTGGGCGACATCGGTGAAGTGATCCAGAAGCACGCGGAAAAGAACGGCTTCTCGGTGGTGCGCGAGTTTTGCGGCCACGGCATCGGCAAGGTGTTCCACGAAGAGCCGCAAATCCTGCACTACGGCCGCGCCGGCACCGGCATGGAACTGAAAGAAGGCATGACCTTCACCATCGAGCCGATGATCAACCAGGGCAAGGCCGACACCAAGGTACTGGGCGATGGCTGGACCGCCATCACCAAGGACCGCAAGCTCTCGGCCCAATGGGAACACACCCTGGTGGTGACCGCGACCGGCTACGAGATCTTCACCCTGCGCAAGGACGACACCATCCCGCGCACCTCGGCCTGACCGTACTCCGACAGGCCACCCCACGACAGGAACGTGACGCGATGCCCCAGGTGGATCCCGAGCTGTTCGACCGCGGCCAGTTCCAGGCGGAACTGGCCCTCAAGGCGAGCCCTATCGCCGCCTTCAAGAAAGCCATCCGCCTGGCCGGCGAGGTGCTCGACAAGCGTTTTCGCGCGGGCGGCGAAATCCGCCCACTGATCGAAGCCCGCGCCTGGCTCGTGGACAACATCCTGCA
This sequence comes from Pseudomonas sp. LLC-1, assembly GCF_002992185.1. Classification (NCBI taxonomy): domain Bacteria; kingdom Pseudomonadati; phylum Pseudomonadota; class Gammaproteobacteria; order Pseudomonadales; family Pseudomonadaceae; genus Pseudomonas; species Pseudomonas sp. LLC-1. The sequence continues at coordinate 8,947 of NZ_LUVY01000013.1, forward strand.
ACAGGCGTGGAACCAGTTCGACTGGGGCGACCACAGCGGCATCGCCCTGGTTGCGGTGGGCGGCTACGGGCGCGGTGAACTGCACCCGCATTCGGACATCGACCTGCTGATCTTGCTGGGCGCCGCCGAGCACGAGCAGTACCGCGATGCCATCGAACGTTTTCTCACCTTGCTGTGGGACATCGGCCTGGAAGTGGGCCAGAGCGTGCGCACCGTCGACGAATGTGCCGAGCAGGCCCGCGCCGACCTGACGGTCATCACCAACCTGATGGAAAGCCGCACCATTGCCGGCCCCGAGGCCTTGCGCCAGCGCATGCTTGAGGTAACCAGCACCGCACACATGTGGCCGAGCAAGGAATTTTTCCTGGCCAAGCGCGCCGAACTCAAGGCCCGCCACCACAAGTACAACGACACCGAGTACAACCTCGAACCCAACGTCAAGGGCTCACCAGGCGGCCTGCGCGACATCCAGACGGTACTGTGGGTGGCGCGCCGCCAGTACGGCACCCTGAACCTGCATGCACTGGCTGGCGAAGGCTTTTTGCTGGAAAGCGAGAACGAGCTGCTGGCCTCCTCCCAGGACTTTCTGTGGAAGGTGCGCTACGCCCTGCACATGCTGGCCGGGCGCGCCGAGGACCGGCTGCTGTTCGATCATCAGCGCAGCCTGGCCGCACTGCTGGGTTACAGCGACGAAAACCCCAAGCGGGCAATCGAGCAGTTCATGCAGCAGTACTACCGGGTGGTGATGAGCATCAGCCAGCTGTGCGACCTGATCATCCAGCATTTCGAGGAAGTGATCCTCGCCGACGACGACAGCGGCACCACCCAGCCGCTGAATGCGCGGTTCCGCCTGCATGATGGCTATATCGAGGCCACCAACGCGAACGTGTTCAAGCGCACGCCATTCGCCATGCTGGAAATCTTCGTGCTGATGGCCCAGCACCCGGAAATCAAAGGCGTGCGTGCCGATACCGTGCGCCTGCTGCGCGAGCACCGGCACCTGATCGATGACACGTTCCGCACCGATATCCGCAACACCAGCCTGTTCATCGAGCTGTTCAAGTGCGAAATCGGTATCCACCGCAACCTGCGGCGGATGAACCGCTACGGCATCCTTGGCCGCTACCTGCCGGAGTTCGGGCTGATTGTCGGGCAGATGCAGCATGACCTGTTCCACATCTATACGGTCGATGCGCACACCCTCAACCTCATCAAGCACCTGCGCAAGCTGCAATACACGCCGGTGTCCGAGAAATTCCCGCTGGCCAGCAAGCTCATGGGCCGCCTACCCAAACCCGAGCTGATCTACCTGGCTGGCCTGTACCACGACATCGGCAAAGGCCGCCAGGGCGACCACTCCGAACTGGGCGCAGTGGATGCGAAGAAGTTCTGCGAGCGCCACCAGTTGCCGGCCTGGGACAGCCGCCTGATCGTCTGGCTGGTGCAGAACCACCTGGTCATGTCGACCACCGCCCAGCGCAAGGACCTGTCCGACCCGCAGGTGATCAACGACTTTGCCCTGCACGTGGGTGACGAGACACGCCTGGACTACCTCTATGTGCTGACCGTGGCCGACATCAACGCCACCAACCCCAGCCTGTGGAACTCCTGGCGGGCCAGCCTGCTGCGTCAGCTGTATACCGAGACCAAGCGTGCCCTGCGCCGGGGCCTGGAAAACCCGCTGGACCGCGAAGAGCAAATTCGCCAGACACAATCCGCAGCGCTGGATATCCTGGTGCGCGAAGGCACCGACCCGGACGACGTCGAGCAGCTGTGGTCGCAACTGGGCGATGACTACTTCCTCAAGCACAACGCCGCAGACGTGGCCTGGCACAGTGACGCGATTCTGCAACAACCCGCCGATGGCGGGCCGCTGGTGCTGATCAAGGAAACCACCCAGCGCGAGTTCGAAGGCGGCACGCAGATCTTCATCTATGCCCCCGACCAGCATGATTTCTTCGCCGTGACGGTGGCCGCCATGTCGCAGCTGAACCTGAACATTCATGACGCGCGGATCATCACGTCGAGCAGCCAGTTCACCCTCGACACCTACATCGTCCTGGATAACGACGGCGGATCGATCGGCGACAACCCACAGCGGGTCAAACAGATTCGCGACGGCCTGACCGAAGCACTGCGCAACCCCGAGGACTACCCGACCATCATCCAGCGCCGGGTACCGCGCCAGCTCAAGCACTTCGACTTCCCGCCGCAGGTGACCATCCTCAACGATGCCCAGCGCCCGGTGACCATCCTCGAAATCACGGCGCCCGATCGCCCGGGGCTGCTGGCCCGGCTTGGGCGGATTTTCCTGGAGTTCGACCTGTCGCTGCAAAACGCCAAGATCGCCACCCTCGGCGAACGGGTGGAAGACGTGTTCTTCATCACCGATGCCGACAACCAGCCGCTGTCCGACCCGCAGCTGTGCAGCCGCCTGCAGGAAGCCATCGTGCAGCAACTGCAGGCCGGCCAAGGTAGCGACGCCAGCCCGACCCGCGTGACCTTTTAACGATTAGACGATTGACGAGACCTTGCGCCGATGAACCATGCCTTGACCCAGCTTCAGCCCTACCCCTTCGAAAAGCTCCGCGCCCTGCTGGGCAGCGTGAAGCCTGCGGCGGACAAACGCGCCATCGCCCTGTCGATCGGTGAGCCGAAGCACGAATCGCCGGCGTTCGTCGCCCAGGCCATGGCCGACAACCTCGACAAGCTGGCGGTATACCCCAGCACCATCGGCCTGCCGGCACTGCGCCAGGCGATTGGCCAATGGTGCGAACGGCGCTTTGGCGTGCCCGCCGGCTGGCTGGACGCCGATCGCCACATCCTGCCGGTCAACGGTACCCGCGAAGCGCTGTTCGCCTTCACCCAGGCCGTGGTCAACCGCGCCGATGATGGCCTGGTGGTCAGCCCCAACCCGTTCTACCAGATCTACGAAGGCGCAGCGCTGCTGGCCGGGGCCGCCCCGCACTACCTGCCGTGCCTGGAAAGCAATGGTTTCAACCCCGACTTCGACGCGGTGCCGGCCGAAGTGTGGAAACGTTGCCAGATCCTGTTCCTGTGCTCGCCAGGCAACCCCACTGGCGCGCTGGTGCCGATGGATACCCTGAAGAAGCTGATCGCCCTGGCTGACGAGCACGACTTCGTGATCGCTGCCGACGAATGCTACAGCGAGCTGTACTTCGACGAAGACGCGCCGCCTCCAGGCCTGCTGACCGCCTGCGCCGAACTGGGCCGCAGCGACTTCAAACGTTGCGTGGTGTTCCACAGCCTGTCCAAGCGTTCCAACCTGCCGGGCCTGCGTTCGGGCTTCGTAGCGGGCGACGCCGAGATCATCAAGCCGTTCCTGCTGTACCGCACCTACCACGGCTGCGCCATGCCGGTGCAAACCCAGCTGGCCAGCATTGCCGCCTGGCAGGACGAGGCGCATGTGCGCGAGAACCGCGACCAGTACCGCGCCAAGTACGATGCCGTGCTGGACATTCTGCAGCCGGTGCTGGACGTGCAGCGCCCGGACGGCAGCTTCTACCTGTGGGCCAAAGTGCCGGGTGACGATGCCGAATTCACCCGTGACCTGTTTGAAGCCCAACATGTGACGGTGGTGCCGGGGTCGTACCTGTCGCGTGAAGTAGACGGCGTGAATCCGGGTGCGGGGCGCGTGCGCATGGCGCTGGTTGCGCCGCTGGCTGAATGCATCGAGGCGGCAGAGCGGATTCGCGCATTCCTGCAGAACCTCTGACAGCCCCATTCGCGGGCACGCCCGCTCCCACAGGTGCTGCGCTGATTTCAAATGCAGCGCTTGACCTGTGGGAGCGGGCGTGCCCGCGAATGGCCTTGATAGGGTCTACTTGACCGGCCCCAGGTTCGCCTCGCTCATATCCAGCTCCCCCAGCACCTGGCGCACCACCTCATCCCCCACTTCGTGCTGGCGATGCAGGTTATACAGCTCCAGCCGCTGCGCCCGCAGCGCACGCAAGCGCAAACGCCGCTCCAGCAAGTCCATCTGTTCGGCCAGCGCCTTGGCCTCGGCACTGTCGTTATAGCTGTCCAGCTCATCCCGGTATTCCGCCATCAACCGCGCCTTCAGCTCGGTTGCCAGTGTCGCCTGCGCGGCGTCCTGCGGGGCATTGCTGTCAATGACCTCCTCAGCCTCCAGGGCGTGGATCGCCGCCTCGGCCGTACGCCGCCAGGCCTCCTGCACCTCCTGGTGCAAGCGCTCGTCTGCGCTCTTGGTTACCCCGCGCAACAAGAACGGCAGCGCAATGCAGGCGCTTATCAGCGACAACAGGATCACCCCTGCGGCAATGAAGATCAGCAAATCACGTTCCGGGAAGGCCTTGCCCGCCCCTATCAACAACGGAATAGACATCACACCGGCCAAGGTAACGGCACCGCGAACGCCACCCAGCGTCAGCAACCAGCAGGAGCGCGCCGTGGGCATCAGCACCAGCGCGGGCTTGCCGCGCCAGCGGCGAACCACGCCAATCGACCGCCAGATGCTCTGTACCCAGATGAACCGCAGCAAGATCAGCGCAGCAAAGATCGCCACTACATCCAGGCAACGGTAGGCCAGGGTCGGCCAAACAGTGGGTTCGTGGCTGACCACGGCCTTGATGATGTCCGGCAATTGCAGGCCCAGCAGCAGGAAGATCAGCCCATTGAAGGCGAACTCCAGCAGTGACCACACACTGCGGTTGAGCAGCCGCGTGCTGGTCTGCCGTGGCAACAGGTCGAGCCAGCTTTGCATCATGCCGGCCGCCACCGCCGAAAGGATGCCCGATACGCCCAGGCGCTCAGCCAATACATAGGCGGCGAACGGCAGCAGCAACATGAACACGACGTGGGTGGCCGGGTCATCCCAGCCGCGGGCGATCATCCAGGCACGCAGGCGGCCGATCAGCCAGCTCAGGGCGACACCCACCGCCAGGCCGCCCAACGCCACCAGAACAAAGGTGAAGCTCGCATCAGCCAGCGAGAACACCCCGGTGATTGCCGCCACCAGGGCAAACTTGAAGGTCACCAGGCCAGACGCATCGTTCATCAGCGCCTCGCCTTGCAACATGTGCATCAGCGGAGTGGGCAGGCGGTCCTGGGTGATGGCCGACACTGCCACAGCATCAGTGGGTGACAGTACTGCCGCCAGGGCAAAGGCCACCGGCAGCGGGATGCTCGGCAACAACCAGTGAATGAAGTAACCGGCTCCGACCACGGTGAACAGCACCAACCCTACGGCCAATGCCACCACCGGCCCACGGATTCGCCACAACTCACGCTTGGGGATGCGCCAGCCGTCGGCAAACAGCAGCGGCGGCAAGAACAGGAACAGGAACAATTCGGGGTCCAGGGCCACATGCAGGCCCAATGTCGGCCAGGCCAGCAAGGCACCGGCGGCAATCTGCACCAACGGCAAGGGCAGCGGCACCATGCGGCCAACCAGCTTCGACAGGCTGACCAGCGTCAGCAGGATGAGGACGGTGTAGGCGGACTGCATCCGGGAAAGCTTCCTTTGTGAACCAGAAACGATAGCAGGGCGAAACATCGCCATTGAAACAATATGTTAGCGGCGAGCGGCGGTTTGGGGCCGCTGCACGATAGTCGCAGGTGGCCGGGGAATATGTAACATGATGATACTCATGAGTGACCGAGCGGTTTAATGAGCCTGCTCAAGACTTGATCTGTCAGGAACCAGACGTATAATCAAGCTTAACGAATAACGTTAAGCATTCAAGCTCATGATTCGAAGCTTCAGCTGTAGCGAAACGGAAGCACTCTTCACGACTGGAAAGACAAGGCGTTGGTCAGATATCAAGTCGGTAGCGGAACGTAAACTGGCGATGGTCGATGCGGCATCAGAGCTGCGAGACCTTCGGTCGCCACCGGGCAACCGCCTGGAAGCGCTGAGCGGCAACCGTGTCGGCCAGCACAGTATTCGCGTCAATGACCAATGGCGTCTGTGCTTCACCTGGACCGACAACGGGCCGATTAACGTTGAAATTATCGATTACCACTGAGGTGCACCATGCTCAAGAACGGTATGCGTCCCATCCATCCCGGTGAAGTCCTGCGGGAGGACTTCCAGAAAGAAATGGGCTTCAGTGCCGCAGCACTGGCCAGGGCATTGGGCGTTGCCACACCAACGGTCAACAATATCCTGCGCGAACGTGGCGGTGTTTCCGCCGACATGGCACTGCGCCTGTCCATCTGCCTGGACACCACCCCCGAGTTCTGGCTCAACCTGCAGACTGCCTTCGATCTGCGCACAGCCGAACAGCAACACGGCGATGAGATCATCGGGGCGGTACAGCGCCTGGTCGCTTGAACACACCTTGTTCAACAAACATGGGTGCCACGGGCGTGGCGCCACGATGTTCGTTCCCGCATAATCCCGCGACTGACATCGGAAAACGGAGAGATTGGGGCAACCTGCGACCCCAATGCACACAATGACCTACACGCTCTACGGCATCAAAGCCTGTGACACCATGAAAAAGGCGCGTACCTGGCTCGAAGACAAGGCCATCGCCTACGAATTCCACGACTACAAGACCCAAGGCATCGACCGTGACAGCCTGAACCGCTGGTGCGACGAACACGGCTGGGAAGTCATCCTCAACCGTGCTGGCACCACCTTCCGCAAGCTGGACGACACCAGCAAGGCCGACCTCGACCAGGCCAAGGCCGTCGAGCTGATGCTGGCCCAGCCGTCGATGATCAAACGCCCGGTGCTGGACCTTGGCGCGCGTACCCTGGTCGGTTTCAAGCCCGACCTGTACGCCGCTGCCCTGGCCTGAGCCCCTACCCTATTTCGCACGAGGTAATCACATGTCCAATACCCTGTTCAGCCTGGCCTTCGGTGTCGGCTCCCAGAACCGCCAGGGCGCCTGGCTTGAAGTGTTCTACGCACAACCCCTGCTCAACCCGAGCGCCGAACTGGTCGCTGCTGTAGCCCCGGTGCTGGGCTATGAAGGTGGCAACCAGGCCATCGCTTTCAGCAACGCCCAGGCCGCGCAACTGGCCGAAGCCCTGAAAGGCGTTGACGCGGCCCAGGCCGCCCTGCTGACCCGCCTGGCCGAGAGCCACAAGCCGCTGGTCGCCACCCTGCTGGCCGAAGACGCTGCCCTGACCTCCACCCCAGAGGCCTACCTGAAGCTGCACCTGCTGTCGCACCGCCTGGTGAAGCCGCACGGTGTGAGCCTGGCCGGTATCTTCCCGCTGCTGCCGAACGTGGCCTGGACCAACCAGGGCGCGGTCGATCTGGCCGAACTGGCCGAGCTGCAACTGGAAGCGCGCCTGAAGGGCGAGCTGCTGGAAGTGTTCTCGGTGGACAAGTTCCCGAAAATGACCGACTACGTGGTCCCTGCCGGCGTGCGTATCGCCGACACCGCCCGTGTGCGCCTGGGCGCCTACATCGGCGAAGGCACCACCATCATGCACGAAGGCTTCGTCAACTTTAACGCTGGCACCGAAGGCCCTGGCATGATCGAAGGCCGCGTGTCCGCTGGCGTATTCGTTGGCAAGGGCTCGGACCTGGGCGGCGGTTGCTCGACCATGGGCACCCTGTCCGGCGGCGGCAACATCGTCATCAAGGTGGGTGAAGGCTGCCTGATCGGCGCCAACGCCGGTATCGGCATTCCGCTGGGCGACCGCAACACCGTCGAAGCCGGCCTGTATATCACTGCGGGCACCAAGGTGAACCTGCTGGATGAGAACAACGAGCTGGTCAAAGTGGTCAAGGCCCGCGACCTGGCTGGCCAGACCGACCTGCTGTTCCGCCGCAACTCGCTGAACGGCGCCGTGGAGTGCAAGACCCACAAGTCGGCCATCGAGCTGAACGAAGCGCTGCACGCCCACAACTGAGAACCTTCCCGGGTTTGAGGTGTTAAGATCGGGTCTGGCGCCACCGCGCCAGACCCGATTTTCATTCCAGGCCCCGTGAACATGTTCCAGCCCTCCCCCTGGCGTGCCGACTTCCCCGCCATCGCCGCCCTGCAACGGCAGCACCAGACCTACCTGGACAGTGCCGCCACCACCCAGAAGCCGCAAGCCCTGCTTGACGCCCTGAGCCATTATTACGGCCATGGCGCGGCCAACGTGCACCGTGCCCAGCACTTGCCCGGCGCACTGGCAACCCAGGCGTTCGAGACCAGCCGCGACAAGGTCGCCGCCTGGCTGAATGCTGAAGACTCCCGGCAGATCGTGTTCACCCACGGCGCCACCTCGGCGCTGAACCTTCTGGCCTACGGCCTGGAACACCGCCTCGAAGCCGGTGACGAAATCGCCGTCAGCGCGCTGGAGCACCATGCCAACCTGCTGCCCTGGCAACAGCTGGCGCGCCGGCGCAACCTGCGCCTGGTGGTGCTGCCGCTGGATGCCCGCGGCCGCATCGACCTGGAGCAGGCGCTGCAACTGATCGGCCCCCGCACCCGGGTGCTGGCGGTCAGCCAGCTGTCCAACGTGCTGGGCACCTGGCAGCCGCTGCCGGCGCTACTGGCCCATGCCCGCGCCCTGGGCACACTGACCGTGGTCGACGGTGCCCAGGGGGTGGTGCATGGTCGCCATGATGTGCAGCATCTGGGTTGCGACTTCTATGTGTTCTCCAGCCACAAGCTGTATGGCCCGGACGGGGTTGGCGTGCTGTATGGCCGCCCTCAGGCGCTGGAACTGTTGCGCCACTGGCAGTTCGGGGGCGAGATGGTGCAACTGGCCGAGTACCAGAGCGCCAGCTTCCGCCCGGCCCCGCTGGGGTTCGAGGCGGGAACGCCGCCAATCGCCGGGGTGATTGGCCTGGGCGCAACCCTGGACTACCTGGCCAGCCTGGATACCCAGGCAGTCGAATCTCACGAAACCAGCCTGCACCAGCACCTGCTCCGTGGGCTGGCCGACCGCGAGGGCGTGCGGGTGCTCGGTGCGCCACAGGCGGCCTTGGCCAGCTTCGTTATCGAGGGGGTGCACAATGCCGATATCGCCCACCTGCTCACCGAGCAAGGCATTGCCGTACGAGCCGGGCACCATTGCGCCATGCCACTGCTGAAAGGCTTGGGCCTTGAAGGCGCAATTCGAGTGTCGCTGGGCGTGTACAACGACAGCGATGACCTTCAGCGCTTCTTCGCTGCGCTGGATCAGGGCCTGGAGCTGCTGCGATGAGCATGCCGGAGCAAGCACGTCAGGCGCTGGAGGCTTTTGAACAGGGCAAGGGTTGGGAACAGCGGGCGCGGCTGCTGATGCAGTGGGGAGAGCGGCTGGAACCGCTGGATGATGCCGAGAAGACCGACGCCAACCGGGTGCATGGCTGCGAAAGCCTGGTTTGGCTGGTGGCCGAGCACGTTGATGGGCTTTGGCAGTTCAAGGCCACCAGCGATGCACGCTTGTTGCGTGGGCTGCTGGCCTTGTTGCTGGTAAGGGTTCAAGGCTTGGCCAGTGAAGAATTGGCCGGGCTGGACCTGCGTGAGTGGTTTACACAGCTGGGGCTGGAGCGTCAGCTGTCGCCATCGCGTAGCAATGGGCTGCATGCAGTGCTGCAGCGGATGGCGGAGTTGAGCCACAGCCGCTAAATCCAAGGCAAGCGCCGATCCCGTGGGAGCGGCCTTGTGTCGCGAAAGGGCTGCAAAGCGGCCCCGGCAATCTTCGCGGCGAAGCTGAAAATGAGGGGCCGCTACGCGCCCCATTCGCGACACAAGGCCGCTCCCACAGGGACCGAGCAAGCCCGAGAATATTTACTCAGGTTTGACCCGCTCCGAAGGCCGCCGCGCGCCGGCCACCAGCTTCTCGATCGCCTTGCTCGCCGCCACCATGCCAAAGGTCGCGGTCACCATCATCACCGCACCAAAGCCACCCGAGCAGTCCAGCCGCACCCCCTCGCCCACGAAACTCTTCTGCAGACAAACGCTGCCATCGCCCTTGGGGTAGCGCAGCTGTTCGCTGGAGAACACGCACGGCACGCCATAGTTGCGGCTGACATTGCGCGAGAAGTTGTAATCGCGACGCAAGGTGGAACGCACCCGCGAAGCCAGCGGGTCGTTGAAGGTCTTGTTCAGGTCGGCAATCTGGATTTGCGTGGGGTCGATCTGCCCACCGGCACCACCGGTGGTGACGATGGCGATCTTGCGCCGACGGCACCAGGCGATCAGCGCCGCCTTGGCCATGACGCTGTCGATGCAGTCGATCACGCAGTCGAGGTTTTCGGTAATGTACTCGACCATGGTCTCGCGGGTAACGAAGTCGGCCACCGCATGCACCGTGCACGCCGGGTTGATCGCCCGCAGGCGCTCGGCCATGACCTCGACCTTGGGCCGCCCCACCTGGCCTTCCAGGGCATGGGCCTGGCGGTTGGTGTTGCTGACGCACACATCGTCCAGGTCGAACAGGGTGATTTCCCCTACGCCGCTTCGGGCCAGCGCTTCAGCCACCCACGAGCCTACCCCGCCAATCCCGACCACAGCCACATGGGCCTGGCCCAGGCGCTGCAGCCCTTGGTCGCCGTATAACCGGGCAACGCCGGCGAAGCGTGGATCTTCTGTGCTCATCTTCATACCCCAAAAAACCGGCGCGCATTATATGCCAGCCGGCCCATGGCCTGCATCGTTAGGAAAGACACTGCCAACCCTGCTTTAATGTCCTATCACTTCGACACAAATGGACGACAATGTCTTCACGTAAATTCGGCCTGAACCTGGTCGTGGTCCTGGCCATCGCCGCGTTGTTCACCGGGTTCTGGGCACTGATCAACCGCCCGGTTTCCGCCCCCGCCTGGCCAGAGCAGATCTCTGGCTTTTCGTATTCGCCGTTCCGCCTGGGCGAAAGCCCGCAAAAAGGCCAGTACCCCACTGACGACGAGATGCGCCAGGACCTGGAGCAGTTGAGCAAACTGACCGACAGTATCCGTATCTATACCGTGGAGGGCACCCAGGCCGACATCCCGCGCCTGGCCGAGGAATTCGGCCTGCGGGTAACGCTGGGCATCTGGATCAGCCCGGACCTGGAACGCAACGAACGCGAAATCGCCACCGCCATCCAGTTGGCCAACACCTCGCGCAGTGTGGTGCGGGTCGTGGTCGGCAACGAGGCGCTGTTCCGTGAAGAGGTTACCCCGGAAAACCTGATCAAGTACCTGGACCGCGTGCGTGCAGCTGTGAAGGTACCCGTGACCACCAGTGAGCAGTGGCACATCTGGAAGGAAAACCCGGAAATTGCCAAGCACGTCGACCTGATTGCTGCGCACATCCTGCCCTACTGGGAGTTCGTGCCAATGAAGGATTCGGTCGAGTTCGTGCTCGACCGTGCCCGTGAACTGCGGCACCAGTTCCCGCGTAAACCCCTGCTGCTGTCAGAGGTCGGCTGGCCGAGCAACGGCCGCATGCGCGGAGGTGCCGATGCCACCCAGGCCGACCAGGCCATCTACCTGCGCACCCTGGTCAACACCCTCAACCGCCGTGGCTACAACTACTTCGTCATCGAAGCCTATGACCAGCCGTGGAAGGCCAGCGATGAAGGCTCGGTAGGCGCCTACTGGGGCGTGTACAACGCCGAGCGCCAGCAGAAGTTCAACTTTGACGGCCCGGTGGTGGCGATCCCGCAGTGGCGCGCCCTGGCCGTAGCCTCGGTAGTGCTGGCGATGATTGCCCTCATGGTGCTATTCATCGATGGCTCGGCCCTGCGCCAGCGCGGCCGCACCTTCCTCACCTTCATCACCTTCCTGTGTGGGTCGGTGCTGGTGTGGATCGCCTACGACTACAGCCAGCAATACAGCACCTGGTTCAGCCTGACCGTGGGCGTGCTGCTGGCACTTGGCGCGCTGGGCGTGTTCATCGTGCTGCTGACCGAAGCCCACGAACTGGCCGAGGCGGTATGGATACACAAGCGCCGCCGCGAGTTCCTGCCGGTGCAGGCCGACAGCGCCTACCGGCCCAAGGTGTCGGTGCATGTGCCGTGCTACAACGAGCCGCCCGAGATGGTGAAGCAGACCCTCGATGCCCTGGCCGCACTGGACTACCCCGACTACGAAGTGCTGGTGATCGACAACAACACCAAGGACCCGGCCGTGTGGGAGCCGCTTAAGGCTCACTGTGAGAAGCTCGGCGAGCGTTTCAAGTTCTTCCACGTCGCGCCCCTGGCCGGTTTCAAGGGTGGCGCGCTGAACTACCTGATCCCGCACACCGCCAAGGACGCCGAAGTGATCGCGGTGATCGACTCGGACTACTGCGTCGACCGCAACTGGCTCAAGCACATGGTGCCGCACTTCGCCGACCCGAAAATTGCCGTGGTGCAGTCGCCGCAGGACTACCGCGACCAGCACGAAAGCGCGTTCAAGAAGCTGTGCTACAGCGAGTACAAGGGCTTTTTCCACATTGGCATGGTCACCCGCAACGACCGTGACGCGATCATCCAGCACGGCACCATGACCATGACCCGGCGCACGGTGCTGGAAGAACTGGGCTGGGCCGAATGGTGCATCTGCGAAGACGCCGAACTGGGCCTGCGCGTGTTCGAAAAAGGCCTGTCGGCGGCCTACGCCCACAACAGCTACGGCAAGGGCCTGATGCCTGACACCTTCATCGACTTCAAGAAGCAGCGCTTCCGCTGGGCCTATGGCGCCATCCAGATCATCAAGCACCACGCCAGCGCCCTGCTGCGCGGCAAGGACAGCGAGCTGACCCGCGGCCAGCGTTATCACTTCCTGGCCGGCTGGTTGCCATGGATCGCCGACGGCATGAACATCTTCTTCACCATCGGCGCGCTGCTGTGGTCGGCGGCGATGATCATCGTCCCGCACCGCGTGGACCCGCCGCTGATGATCTTCGCCATCCCGCCGCTGGCGCTGTTCTTCTTCAAGGTGGGCAAGATCATCTTCCTGTATCGCCGTGCAGTAGGCGTGAACTTGAAAGACGCCTTCGCCGCAGCGCTGGCCGGCCTGGCGCTGTCGCACACCATCGCCAAGGCGGTGCTGTACGGGTTCTTCACCAGCAGCATGCCGTTCTTCCGCACACCGAAGAATGCCGACAGCCATGGGTTGCTGGTGGCGCTGTCCGAAGCACGCGAAGAGCTGTTCATCATGTTGCTGCTGTGGGGCGCGGCGCTGGGCATCTACCTGGTGCAAGGGCTGCCGAGTTCGGACATGCGCTTCTGGGTGGCGATGTTGCTGGTGCAGTCGTTGCCATATGTAGCGGCGTTGGTGATGGCCTTGCTGTCTTCGCTGCCCAAGCCGGTGGAGAAGGCTGCAGAACCGCAACAGGCTTGAGACTTGTGGGGCCGCAACGCGGCCCCACCGCCCCCTCGGTTTGATATAAGATAACGCCCCTCAGTTTTCCCGCCTTGCCTTGCCCCGGAGTCCCCCATGACGGCCCCTGCCGAGCTCTCGCCTACCCTTCAACTGGCCTGCGACCTGATCCGTCGCCCCTCGGTCACCCCCGTCGATGCCGACTGCCAGGCGCAGATGATGAACCGCCTGGGCGCCGTGGGCTTCCAGCTGGAGCCGATGCGCATTGAAGACGTCGACAATTTCTGGGCTACCCACGGCAGCCAGGACGGTCCTGTACTGTGCTTTGCCGGCCACACCGACGTGGTGCCTACCGGCCCGGTGCAGCAATGGCAGCATGAACCGTTCGAAGCGCTGATCGACGCCGACGGTATGCTCTGCGGCCGTGGCGCTGCCGACATGAAGGGCAGCCTGGCCTCCATGGTGATCGCCAGCGAGCGCTTCGTGCACGACTACCCGAACCACCGTGGCAAGGTCGCCTTCCTGATCACCAGCGACGAGGAAGGCCCGGCTCACCACGGCACCAAGGCCGTGGTCGAACGCCTGAAAGCGCGCAACGAACGCCTGGACTGGTGCATCGTCGGCGAACCCTCCAGCACCACCCTGCTGGGTGACGTGGTCAAGAACGGCCGTCGCGGTTCGCTGGGTGCCAAACTGACCGTGCGCGGCAAGCAAGGCCACGTGGCCTATCCGCACCTGGCGCGCAACCCGATCCACCTGGCCGCTCCGGCCCTGGCGGAGCTGGCAGCCGAGCACTGGGACGAAGGCAACGCGTTCTTCCCGCCTACCAGCTTCCAGATCTCCAACCTCAATTCCGGCACCGGCGCCACCAACGTGGTCCCGGGCGAGCTGACTGCACTGTTCAACTTCCGCTTCTCTACCGAGTCCACCGTCGAAGGCCTGCAAGCGCGCGTCTCGGCGATTCTAGACAAGCATGAACTGGACTGGTCGATCGACTGGGCGCTGTCTGGCCTGCCATTCCTCACCGAACCGGGCGAACTGCTGGACGCTGTGGCGGCCAGCATCAAGGGCGTCACCGGCCGCGACACCCAGCCGTCCACCAGCGGCGGTACCTCCGATGGCCGCTTCATCGCCACCATGGGTACGCAGGTGGTCGAGCTGGGCCCGGTCAACGCCACCATTCACCAGGTGGACGAGCGGATTCTGGCCAGCGACCTCGACCTGCTGACCGAAATCTACTACCAGACCCTGGTCCGGTTGCTCGCCTGATGCTCGCCTGTCCCCTTTGCCAGGCGCCGCTGAGCCGGCTCGACAACGGTGTGGTGTGCCCCGCCGGCCACCGCTTCGACCGCGCCCGCCAGGGTTACCTGAACCTGCTGCCAGTACAGCACAAGAACAGCCGCGACCCGGGTGACAACCAGGCCATGGTCGAAGCCCGTCGCGATTTCCTCGATGCCGGGCACTATGCCCCGGTGGCCAGCCGCCTGGCCGAGCTTGCCGCCGAGCGCCAGCCCGGCGCCTGGCTGGACATCGGCTGCGGCGAGGGTTACTACACCGCACAGATCGCCCAGGCCCTGCCAGCCGCCGACGGTTACGCGCTGGACATTTCCCGCGAGGCGGTCAAGCGTGCCTGCCGTCGTGCACCGGAAGTCACCTGGATGGTTGCCAGCATGGCCCGCGTGCCCTTGGCCGACGCCAGTTGCCAGTTCATCGCCAGCGTATTCAGCCCGCTGGACTGGGCCGAGGCCAGGCGCCTGCTCAGCCCCGGCGGCGGCCTGATGCGGGTCGGCCCTACCAGCGGCCACCTGATGGAGCTGCGCGAAGTGCTCTACGATGAAGTACGCCCTTACGCCGACGACAAACACCTGGCCCTGGTCCCCGACGGGATGGCCCATACCCACAGCGAAAACCTTGAGTTCCGCCTGAGCCTGGCCGAACCCAAGGCCCGCGCCGACCTGCTGGCCATGACCCCGCACGGCTGGCGCGCCAGCGCCGAAAAACGCGCGCTGGTCATCGACCAGGCCGAGCCGTTCGAGGTTACGGTTTCCATGCGTTATGACTATTTCGTGCGCCAAGACTGAGCACACCCGGAGCCCTTATGCGCCAACCTGATATCGAGATCTACCTGAAGGACGCCGACGTCGACCACAAGCAGATTGCCGAGTGGCTCGCCCAGGCAATCGGCCCGTGCAGCGAATGGAAGCAGAAAGGTCATACCTTCAAATGCCAGGCCGGTAACATTCCGGTCACCTGGTTACCCAAGGCTGTAGGGAAATGGAACAGCCTGTACCTGGAAAGCGACCAGACGCCATGGGCTGATGATGTCGCCTGCGCCCGCGCCGCCTTCGCCGCACTGGGTGTGGAAGTGCGCTGTGCGCCGGGTGGCTGGGTGGAGGAAGACGGGGAAGAAGATGCCGACCGCTGGGTCCGCATCAGCGCCGACGGTGAAGAGGAAATCACCTGGCGCACCAGCTGAAACAGGTTGCTTCAGGCTGCAAGTTACACGGTCAACTTGCAGCTTGAGGCCTACCGCAAAAGGCTCAGAGGCCCACTACGTCTTCGGCTTGCAGGCCTTTCTGGCCCTGCACGCAGGCGTATTCCACGCGCTGCCCTTCGACCAGGGTACGATGCCCCTCACCACGGATCGCCCGGTAGTGGACGAATACATCCGCACCACCTTCGCGCTGAATGAAGCCATAACCCTTGGCATCGTTGAACCACTTTACATTCCCAGTCTCACGAGACGACATCTGAACTACTCCGGATTTTTATTGTGAAGATCGCCTTGTAGGCATGAGCTCACGGCCCCGTGCCAACGCCGCTTGCCGAAATATCCTGCAAGTGGCAGGCCGAGTATATGACACAGAACAAAAAAAATTGATGACGGTCCCGCAGTTGGCCGATTTTTGCTGAACTTACGCCGATACGGCAGACTAATTAGCTGGATACTCACCTGAACATCACACCCAGGGCACACACCCCATGACCCGTTCCCCCCTGCACCGCCTGATCTTCGGCGGCCTGCGTCGCCTGTTGTACCTGTGGGTGCGCTCCGAGACCATCAACCAGTCGTCCATGTCCCTCAACCTCGACCGCAGCCGGCCGGTGTTCTATGCACTGCCGTCGCCCGCGCTCACCGACCTGGCCGTGCTCGACCACGAATGCACCAAAGCGGGGCTGCCGCGCCCGGTATTGCCGGTAGCCGTGGGACCACTGCAGGAGCCGGCCGGGTTCTTCTACCTCACCCCCGACCCGGACTGGCTGGGCCGCCAGGACAAACGCGGCGCGCCACCAACGCTCGAGCGCCTGGTCGCTGCCATCACCCAGCATGCCGAGGAAGATGCGCAGATCATTCCTGTCAGCGTGTTCTGGGGCCAGACCCCGGCCAGTGAATCCAGCCCATGGAAGCTGCTGTTCGCCGACAGCTGGGCGGTTACCGGGCGCCTGCGCCGGCTGCTGACCGTATTGATTCTGGGGCGCAAGACCCGGGTGCAGTTCTCCGCGCCTATCCACCTGCGCGAACTGGTGCAGCACAACAAGGGGCACGAGCGCACAGTGCGCATGGCCCAACGCCTGATGCGCGTGCATTTTCGCAACCTCAAGACGGCGGTCATCGGCCCGGACATCTCGCACCGGCGCAACCTGGTCAAAGGCCTGGTGCACGCACCGCAGGTGCGCCAGGCCATCGTCGACGAGGCGCAGCGCGAAAACCTGCCACTGGCCAAGGCCGAAGCCCAGGCGCTGCGCTACGGCAACGAGATTGCCTCGGACTATACCTACACCGCCATCCGCTTCCTTGAAGTGGTGCTGAGCTGGTTCTGGAACAAGATCTACGACGGCATCAAGGTCAACCACATCGAGCACGTGCAAGGCATCGCCCCCGGCCACGAAGTGATCTACGTGCCGTGCCACCGCAGCCACATCGACTACCTGCTGCTGTCATACCTGCTGTTCCGCAACGGCCTCACCCCGCCGCACGTGGCTGCGGGCATCAACCTCAACATGCCGGTAGTGGGCAACCTGCTGCGCCGTGGCGGTGCGTTCTTCATGCGCCGCACGTTCAAGGGCAACCCGTTGTACACCGCCGTGTTCAACGAGTACCTGCACACCCTGTACACCAAGGGCTTCCCGGTCGAGTACTTCGTTGAAGGCGGCCGCTCACGTACCGGGCGCATGCTGCAACCACGTACCGGGATGCTGGCCATTACCCTGCGCAGTTTCCTGCGCTCGTCGCGTACGCCGATCGTGTTCGTGCCAGTGTACATCGGCTACGAGCGCGTACTCGAAGGCCGCACCTACCTGGGCGAACTGCGCGGCGCCAGCAAGAAGAAGGAGTCGGTGTTCGACATCTTCAAGGTGTTTGGCGCGCTCAAGCAGCGCTTTGGCCAGGTTTACGTCAACTTCGGCGAGCCGATCCGCCTGGCCGGCTTCCTCGACGAACAACAGCCCGGCTGGCGTGACCAAGACCATGGCCCGCAGTACCGCCCGGAATGGCTCAACGCTACCACCACCCGCCTGGGTGAGACTGTGGCCCGTCATCTGAACGAGGCCGCCGCCATCAACCCGGTCAACCTGGTGGCCCTGGCGCTGCTGTCCACCAGCCGCCTGGCCCTGGACGAACGCGCCCTGACCCGCGTGCTGGACCTGTACCTGGCCCTGCTGCGCCAAGTGCCCTACTCGCCCCATACCACCCTGCCCGACGGCGACGGCCAGGCGCTGATCGAACATGTGCGCAGCATGAACCTGGTAGCCGAACAGAAGGACGCCCTGGGCCGCATCCTGTACCTGGATGAAGGCAATGCGGTCCTGATGACCTACTACCGCAACAACGTGCTGCACATCTTCGCCCTGCCGGCGCTGCTGGCCAGCTTCTTCCTCAGCAGCTCGCGCATGAGCCGCGAATTGCTGGGCCAGTATGTACAAGCGCTATACCCGTACCTGCAGGCCGAACTGTTCTTGCGCTGGACGCCAGAGCAGCTGGAGGAAGTGATCGACCAGTGGCTGGCCGCGCTGGTGGAGCAAGGCCTGCTGCGTCTGGACGGCGAGGTGTATGTACGCCCTGCGCCCAGCTCGCGGCAGTTCGTGTTGCTGACCCTGCTCGCCCGCACCATCACCCAGACCCTGCAGCGCTTCTACATGGCCACTTCGCTGCTGCTCAACAACGGGCAGAACAGCCTCAGCGCCGAGGCGCTGGAAGACCTGTGCGTGATGATGGCCCAACGCCTGTCGATCCTGCATGGCCTGAATGCACCGGAGTTCTTCGACAAAACGCTGTTCCGCCACTTCATCCAGACCCTGCTTGAGCAAGGCGTGCTGCATGCCGACGCTCAAGGCAAGCTGGGTTACCACAACAAGCTCGGCGAACTGGCCGAGGGCGTGGCCAAGCGTGTGCTGTCTGCGGAGCTACGCCTGTCGATCCGCCAAGTGGCCCTGCACCGTGACGATGGCCTGGAAACTTCGACCATCTAACGCTTTATCTGCCGGGAAAATCCGCTAAAGTCCCTGGGGTTGGCCACAAGCCAACGCCAAGGACACCGGAGACTCCATGAAAAAACTCTTTATGCTGTGTTGCGCATCCCTGCTCGCAGCCTGTTCCAGCCAAACCCCATCCACCCAGGCCAGCCTGGACGGTGAAGTCTTCTACCTGCAGCGTATTGCCCTGCCGCCTGCCGCTACCTTAAGCGTGGAACTGCAGGATGTTTCGCTGATGGACGCCCCTGCCGTGACCCTGGCCCGCCAGGCCGGCCCGGTCAAAGGCAACGTGCCGCTGCCGTTCCACCTCACCTACGACCCTGCGCAGGTCAAGCCCGGCCACCGCTACTCGGTGAGTGCGCGCATCGAGCTGGATGGCAAACTGCTGTTCATCAGTACCGAGCACCATGGTGTGATGCTCGACGGCAGCGACCCGAAATCAGTACGCATCAAGGTCGACCAGGTTCGCTGATACCCGCCTCTATCTGTTTACAAGGAAAGCTTCATGATCCGCACCTCCCTGCGTTTCACCACCCTGTGCGCCGGCCTGCTGCTGTCGGCCAGTGCCCTGGCCCTGTCGCTGGGTGACCTGACCCAGAAAGACGCCACCGGCGGCCTGAAAGATGCCCTGACCCAAGGCGCGCAACTGGCCGTCAAGCAACTGAGCACCCCGGGCGGTTTCAGCAACAACCCGGACGTGCGTATCGAATTGCCGGGCAACCTGGGCAAAGCCGCCAAGGCAATGAAAATGTTCGGCAAAGGTGAACAGGTCGAAGCCCTGGAAACCAGCATGAACAAGGCCGCCGAAGCTGCCGTGCCGCAGGCCCAGGCAATTCTGGTGGATGCCGTGAAGAACATGAGCGTGACCGATGCCAAAGGCATCCTCAGCGGCGGTGACGACTCGGCCACCCAGTACCTGAACAAGAGCAGCCGCGAGCAGATCCGCGCCAAGTTCCTGCCGATTGTGAAGCAAGCTACCGACAAGGTTGGCGTGGCGCAGCAGTACAATGCCTTTGCCGCACAGGCCAAAGGCCTTGGGCTGGTCAAAGATGACGCCAACATCGAGAACTACGTGACCGAGAAAGCGCTGGATGGCCTGTTCGAGATGATTGGCAAGCAGGAGCAGAGCATTCGCCAGAACCCGGCCCAGGCAGCTACCAGCCTGGCCAAGAAGGTATTCGGCGCCCTGTGATAGCCCCGGGGGCTGCTTTGCAGCCCATCGCCGGCAAGCCAGCTCCCACCTCGATTGCATTGACTTTAGGCCATGTGCAGTACCTGTGGGAGCTGGCTTGCCGGCGAAAGGAGGGCAAAGCCCTCCCCTGCGGTCTTCAGCCCTTCTTGACCCTGAACCACGCCGCATACAACGCCGGCAGGAACAACAGGGTCAACACCGTGGCCACGATCAAACCACCCATGATCGCCACCGCCATCGGCCCGTAGAACACGCTACGCGACAACGGAATCATCGCCAGCACCGCCGCCAGCGCGGTCAGCACAATCGGGCGGAAGCGCCGCACCGTGGCTTCGATGATTGCCTGCCAGCGCTCCATGCCCGCCGCGATGTCCTGCTCGATCTGGTCCACCAGAATCACCGAGTTGCGCATGATCATCCCCGCCAGGGCAATGGTGCCGAGCATGGCGACAAAGCCGAACGGCTGGCGGAACACCAGCAGGAACAGGGTGACGCCAATCAGCCCAAGCGGCGCGGTGAGGAACACCATCACCGTGCGCGAGAAGCTGCGCAGCTGGATCATCAGCAAGCTCAGCACCACCACCACGAACAGCGGCATGCCGGCGTTCACCGATTTCTGACCACGCTCGGAATCCTCCACCGTACCACCCACTTCAAGCAGGTAGCCATCTGGCAACTTGGCGCGTATTTCCTTCAGCGTCGGCTCGATCTGCTTCACCAGCGTGGCCGGTTGCTCCTTGTCGTAGATATCGGCACGCACGGTCACGGTCGGCAAGCGGTTGCGGTGCCAGATAATGCCCTCCTCGAAGCCGTATTCCAGGGTGGCTACCTGCGACAGCGCTACGCTCTGGCCGTTATCGGTGGGCAATGCCAGGCTGCCGAGGTTGCCCAGTTCACCGCGTTCCTGTTGTGTGCCGCGCAGCAGAATCTCGATCAGTTCGTTGTCTTCGCGGTACTGACTGACCGTGGTGCCCGTTAGCGAGCTTTGCAGGAAGCTGGACAAGTGCGCGGTGCTCACGCCCAGGGCACGGGCGCGGTCCTGGTCAATCTCCAGGAACACCGCCTTGCTCGGTTCTTCCCAGTCCAGGTGCACGTTGACCACATGCGGGTTCTCCCGCACCTTGTCAGCCACTTCACGCGCCAGCGCGCGGGCCTTCTCGATGTGCTCGCCGGTCACCCGGAACTGCACCGGGTAGCCCACGGGCGGGCCGTTCTCCAGGCGCGTAACGCGGGCGCGCAGGTCGGGGAATTGCTGGTCCACGGTGCTGATCAGCCAGCTGCGCAGGCGCTCGCGGTCTTCCATCGACTTGGCCAGCACCACGAACTGGGCAAAGCTGGCGGCCGGCAGTTGCTGGTCCAGCGGCAGGTAGAAGCGTGGCGAGCCAGTGCCCACATAGGCCACGTAGTTGTCGATACCGTCCTGCTGCTTGAGCAGCGCCTCCAACTGTTTGACCCGCTCGGCGGTATTTGCCAGCGAGGCCCCTTCAGCCAGCTTCAGGTCAACCATCAGTTCCGGGCGCCCGGAGGCCGGGAAGAACTGCTGGGGCACGAAACGGAACAGCAGGATGCTGCCGACAAAGGCGGCGATGGTCAGCAGGATCACGGTCTTGCGCCGCCGCACGCACCACTCCACCACTCGCCGCACACGCTGGTAGAACGGCGTGGCGTAAGGGTCTGGCGCATGGCCGTCCTTGCCGTGGCGTGCGGCATGCAACTTGGCCAGATCTGGCAGCAGGCGCTCGCCCAGGTAAGGCACGAACACCACCGCCGCCACCCATGAAGTCAGCAACGCGATGGTCACCACCTGGAAGATCGAGCGGGTGTATTCGCCGGTGCTGGAGGCAGCCGTGGCGATGGGCAGGAAGCCCGCTGCGGTAATCAGGGTGCCGGTGAGCATCGGGAAGGCAGTACTGCTCCAGGCATAGCTGGCCGCCTTGAGGCGGTCGTAGCCCTGCTCCATCTTGATCGCCATCATCTCTACCGCAATGATCGCATCGTCCACCAGCAAGCCCAGCGCCAGCACCAAAGCGCCGAGGGAGATTTTGTGCAGGCCGATGCCGAAGTAATGCATGGCGGCGAAGGTCATGGCCAGCACCAGCGGGATGGCCAGCGCCACCACCAGGCCGGTGCGCAGGCCCAGCGAGAAGAAGCTCACCAGCAGCACGATAACCAGGGCCTCGACCAGCACCTGCACGAACTCACCCACGCCGGCCTTGACCGCCGCTGGCTGGTCCGACACCTTGCGCAGCTCCATGCCGGCCGGCAGGCTGCGCGCCAGGCGCTCGAACTCGCTTTCCAAGGCCTTGCCCAGCACCAGAATGTCGCCACCGTCCTTCATCGACACGGCCAGGCCAATGGCATCCTCACCCATGAAGCGCATGCGCGGCGCGGGCGGGTCGTTGAAGCCGCGGTGCACCTCGGCGACATCGCCGATGCGGAAGGTGCGGTCACCCACGCGGATGGGGAACTGGCGAATCTGCTCGACGCTGTCGAAACGCCCGCTCACCCGCAGTTGCAGGCGCTCGCTGGGTGTTTCGAAGAAGCCGGCGGTGCTCACCGCGTTCTGCTCCTGCAGGGCCTGTTGCACCGCCTGCAGTGGCACGCCAAGGGTGGCCAGCTTGAGGTTGGACAGCTCGATCCAGATTTTCTCGTCCTGCAGGCCGACCAGCTCGACCTTGCCCACATCCTTGACTCGCTGCAGCTGGATCTGGATGCGATCGGCGTAATCCTTGAGCACCGCGTAGTCGAAGCCCTCACCGGTCAGCGCATAGATATTACCGAAGGTGGTGCCGAACTCGTCGTTGAAGAATGGGCCCTGGATTTCCGGTGGCAAGGTGTGACGGATGTCCGCGACCTTCTTGCGGATCTGGTACCACAGCTCGGGGATGTCCTTGGAATGCAGCGAGTCGCGGGCCATGAAGGTGACCTGCGATTCGCCGGGGCGCGAGAACGAGACGATCTTCTCGTACTCGCCGGTTTCCATCAGCTTCTTCTCGATGCGCTCGGTAACCTGGCGCGACACTTCCTCGGCGCTGGCACCGGGCCACAGGGTACGGATGACCATGGCCTTGAAGGTAAACGGCGGGTCTTCGCTCTGGCCCAGCTTGGTGTAGGACATGGCGCCAATGGCCGCCAGCAAAATCATCAGGAACAGGACGATCTGGCGGTTGCGCAGCGCCCAGGCAGAAAGGTTGAAACCCATCGGGACTTACTCCTTGGCCGTCAGGTTCACTACACGGTTGCTGCGGTCCACAGGGCGAACCTCCTGGCCCTCGCGCAGCACATGACCGCCGGCGGCGACCACCCAGTCGCCCGGGGCAAGGCCCTCGAGCACTGGCACACTGTCGCTGCCATACGCCCCCAGACGCACCACTGCCCGCTCCAGATGGCTGTCCTTGTTGACCCGCCATACATACGCCTGACCGTTTTCTGCGGTAACCGCCGACAGCGGCACCGACAGCGGAATCAGCCCCTCATGGGCAATGAACACCCGGGCGCTCTGGCCCAGTTCGGCCGGTGCAGCGGCCGAAGTGAAGGCGATGCGCGCCGCGAAGGTGCGCGAACGCGGGTCGGCGGCCGGCGACAACTCGCGGATACGGCCCTGGAAGCGCTCCTGTGGGTGCGACCACAGCTCCACGCTCACCGGCTGGCCCACGGCGAAGCGGGCGAACTGCTGCTCTGGCAGGCCGATAGCCACTTCCCGTTCGCCATCGGCGGCCAGGGTGAGCACGGTCTGCCCAGCGGCGACCACCTGGCCCACTTCAACCTGGCGCTTGGCGATCACCCCGGCCTGTGGGGCACGCAGCACGGCATATTCGGCCTGGTTGCCGGCCACATCGAATTCGGCCTTGGCCTGCTTCAAGCGGGCGAGGCCGGCACGGTAGAGGTTTTCAGCGTTATCGAACTGGGAATGGCTGACCATCTGCCGGTCCAGCAGTTTCTGGTAGCGGTCGCGCTCGGCGCGCACCAGTGCCAGGTTGGCCTCGGCGGCTGCCAGTTGGGCGCGGTTGGCTTCCAGTTGCAGGCGCACGTCCTGCGGGTCCAGTTCAGCCAGCGGCTGGTCGGCCTTGACCCGCTGCCCCTCCTCGACCAGGCGTTTGCTGACCTTGCCGCCAATGCGGAAAGCCAGCTCCGGCTCGAAGCGCGCACGCACTTCACCGGGGTAACTGTCGGCAGCGGCTTCAGCCGGCTGCGGCTGCACCACCAGCGCCGGGCGCGGCGCTGCAGGTGGTGTGGCTTCCTGACCGCACGCCGCCAGTAACAGCACGGCAACGGCGGGCAGAGCGATGGACAAGGCATGGCGCAACATGATGAATCCTTTCGCAGAGGTGCACATCGAATATTTATACTGGCAAGTATATTAAATCAGGCCGTCGGTGCCGGGAAGCTGGCGTTACAAAGAAATCCAGACGGTTTTTCAACGGCCGTCAGCTGTTGCACAGCCCACAGCCAATCAACAACTTGCCCCACCCCGCCACAGCCAGAAATCCCTCATATACGCCGCAAGCCCCGTATCACGGGCGTTCCACCAGCCGGCACGACCTGTGCAATCAACGGTACACCCCCTCCTTCATGTACCTGGAGTATTCCGATGACTGCCCTCGAACAACACCTGCCCGTCCCCGCCAACGGCGCCGACTACGCCACGCTCGCAGCACGCTTCAGGCCCATCTTCACGCGCATTGCCGAAAGCAGCGTGGAACGCGAACGCAACCGCACCCTGCCCCACGAACCGATCCGCTGGCTGAAGGAGGC
This sequence comes from Pseudomonas sp. LLC-1, assembly GCF_002992185.1. Lineage (NCBI taxonomy): Bacteria > Pseudomonadati > Pseudomonadota > Gammaproteobacteria > Pseudomonadales > Pseudomonadaceae > Pseudomonas > Pseudomonas sp. LLC-1. Next base: position 33,576 of record NZ_LUVY01000013.1, read on the forward strand.
CGGCTTTGGTGCCGTGCGCGTACCGGTCGAGCACGGCGGTGGCGGCGCTTCGTTGCCGCAGCTGTTCCAGTTGTTGATCGAACTGGCCGAAGCTGACTCCAACGTGCCCCAGGCCCTGCGCGGCCATTTCGCCTTCGTCGAGGACCGCCTCAACGCCCATGCCAGCGCGCCACAAAATGTGTGGTTCAAGCGCTTCGTTGCGGGTGACCTGGTGGGCTGCGCCTGGACCGAGATCGGCGCGGTGAAGATTGGCGATGTCATCACCCGCGTCTCGCGTCAGGGCGAACAGTGGGTGGTCAACGGCACCAAGTACTACAGCACCGGCAGCCTGTTCTCCGACTGGATCGACCTGTTCGCCCGCCGCGACGACACCGGGGCCGACGTGATCGCAGCCATTCGCACCCAACAACCCGGCATCCGCCAGAGCGACGATTGGGACGGATTCGGACAGCGCACCACCGGCAGCGGTACCTCGGTGTTCGAAAATGCCGTGGTCGAGGAAGAGAACATCATCGACTTCGCCACCCGCTTCAAATACCAGACCGCGTTCTACCAGCTGGTGCTGCTGGCGGTGATCACCGGTTCCGGGCGTGCCGCCGTGCGCGACTTCAGCCACGAGACCCGCAAGCGCACCCGGGTGTTCAGCCACGGCAACGGCGCGGCAGTCAGTGAGGACCCACAGGTGCTGCAAGTGATCGGCAAGGCCTCGGGCCAGGTCTATGCCGCCGAAGCCGCAACCCTGCGCGCCGCCGAGGCCAGCCAACAGGCTTACCTGGCACGTTTTGCCAATGACCCGGCCGCAGAGCAGCAGGCCAATGTGCTGGCCGAACTGGAGTCGGCCCAGGCCCAGGTGGCAGCCATCGACCTGGTACTGCGCGCCACCAGCGACCTGTTCAATGCCTTGGGTGCCTCCACCACCAGCACCAGCCGCCAGCTCGACCGCCACTGGCGCAACGCCCGCACGGCGGCTTCGCACAACCCGGTAATCTACAAGGAGCGCATTGTCGGCGACTGGCATGTGAACGGTACTGAACCGCCGTATGTGTGGCAGATTGGTGGGGGGGCCAAGCAGTCCTGAGTAACCGCATTGGGGCTGCTGCGCAGCCCATCGCCGGCAAGCCAGCTCCCACAGGGGCTGCGCAATACTGAAGAGCTGCACATCCCCTGTGGGAGCTGGCTTGCCGGCGATGGGCCGCAAAGCGGCCCCGGCACTATCAGCAGCTAACCCAAGCCGTCGGCCAACGCCGCACCATTGAGGTAGTGATCCCCCAACAACCGCCGTTGGGTGGCCAGCACAGGCTCACCACCGCTCACCTCTGGCCGCGCCACGCTGCGACCGGCCAACTCGAAATACGCCTCGCCAGCAAGCCGAGCGCCCTCGGCAGCCGCCAGGCGAAATGCAATTGCCGACGCCTGCGAATCATCGGCCCGCTCCAGCAATGCATCGGCCGCATCAATTGCAATGCGCACCTCACCCACCGTGGCAATCACCAGAGTTTCGTGGCGGGCATTGCGGTCACGCAAGAACTCAAGCAGGGCCGCTTCCACCTGACGGGCATAGGCCAGGTCGTTCCGGCCGTGGGAATGGGTATTGGACATGGGCGCCTCCTCAGTTCCAGGCGTGACGTTGCGGCTTGATGCCGTTAAGCAACTGGTTACCGACCAGGTGGTACTTCCAGCGCACCGGGTCATGCAGGGTGTGCGTGCGGGCATTGCGCCAGAAGCGGTCCAGCCCCCGGCTGGCCGAAACACTGCGCGTACCGCCCAGTTCCAGCAGGCGGCTGGAGGCCTCCAGCGAAATGGCCGTGGACAGCACCTTGGCCTGGCCGACCACCACCGAGGCTTGCGCCACGTGCTCTTCGTCAGGCTGGGCAACCGCCAGGTCCACGGCCTGCGCCGCACGACGCAGGATGGCTTCGGCTGCCTGCAGGCGCCAGGCCAGTTCGCCGATCAGCGCCTGGCTCAACGGGTCCTGCCAGCCATGCTGCAGGCCACTGTCGGCCCACGGCCTTGCCTGGCGGGCCACTTGCAAGGTCGCGGCGAAAGCGCCACGGGCGATACCGGTGTCCACAGCAGCCTGGATGATCTGCGAGATCGGGCCATCGGCGGTGGGCTGGTCGTAGGCCTTCCAGGCCGGTATCACATCGCCCGCCGGAACCCGCACGCCGTCGAGGCGCACCTGGCCACTGGCGGTGATGCGCTGGCCAAAGCCGTCCCAGCTGTCGACCACGGTGAGGCCTGCGGCATCACGCGGGACAAAGGCGATATGCGGTCGCCCTTCTTCATCAACGCCAGCAACAGGAACGATATGGGCAAACAAGGCACCGGTGCAGTACGCCTTCTCGCCATCGACCACGGCGCTGCCACCGTTGAAGCGGATTTGCGTCTGGAAGGTGGTCACGTACTGACCACGCGACTCGGAAAACGCATTGCCGAAACGGTAGCCCTGCAGCACCTTGGCGAAGTAGTCACGCTTCTGCGTTTCGCTGCCGGTCAGGCGCAGGTTGCTGAGTACACCAAAGTGGTTTTGCGGCAGCTGGCCGAGGGACGAATCGGCCGCCGAGATGGTTGCAATCACTTCGCTGAGCGTGGCGTAAGACACGCCCGCGCCACCGTACTCCTTGGGCACGGTGATTGCCCAAAGGCCGCTGTCGGAAAAGCGGTCAAGCTCATCCCACGGCAAGCGCCGCTCACGGTCGCGAAGGGCGGCCTCCTGGGCAAATTCCTCGGCCAGGCGCTGCGCGACTTCGATGGCTTCGGCATCGCTGCGGATGACATGGGCGGCGCGCCGTGGCGCCGAACGGGCCTGCGCAGGCAGGCTGGATGCGGGTGAAAGGGTCGTCATGTGCTGCTCCATGCGTAACAGGTTCCACAGCTGTTGAGCAGAACCTGTGCCAACCTTACAAAGCCTTTAAATTCATATGGTTAGGTGAGTTATCCAGGCGCTCGAAAAGCCCCGAGGCCGACAAACTGCAGATTGTCTGTTGCCCCGCAAACAGTTCGCCGGGGCCACTCAAAGGCTGATGTCCAGCGGGTACTCGACGATCACCCGCAACTCGTCGACGTTGGCCTCGGCGGTATGGCCGCCGCCTACCCGGTGGGTGGCTTGCATCACGTTGAACGACAGGTTCCTGGCCGGCCCGCCCTGCACCACGTAGCGCACCCACAGGTTGCGCTCCCAGTGGCGGCCATCCTCGATGCCGTTGTAGTAGCTGTAGGCGCCGCCCGCGCGGGTGCCATCGATATCGCTGCCACGCACATAGCGGGCGGTAAGCGAAAGGCCAGGCAGGCCGAGCACAGCGAAGTTGTAGTCGTAGCGCGCTTCCCAGGCCCGTTCGTTGGGGTTGTTGAAGTCGGACACCTGCGATGCCGCGTCCAGCTGGATGTCGTAGGTGTTCCACACATAGTCGAACGGCGTGTCGCCGTCGATGCGCGTATACGACAGCTTGAAGCCATGCCCGCCTGCGTTGATGCCGGCATGCACGCTCCAGGAATCGTTATCGATCTTGCCGGCCAGCGCCTGGCCGCTGTCGCGGGTGCGGTAGTAATCCAGGCCTGTTTTCAGGGTCAGGCTGTCGCCCAGCGGCTGTACGTAGTCGACGTTGAAGAACTGCTGGTTCCACACATCGTCCAGCCGGCTGGCGTGCAGGCGCAGGTTCAGCTGGTCGTTGAAGCGGTAGTCGCCGCCCAGGTACATCACATCATTGGCGCCCTTCAGCCGCCCGGCGTACACGGTGCCAAGGTCGCCCCGGTGGTTGCTGGCGTTGCGGTCGCTGCTGGACTCCAGCTTGCCGCCCTGCAGGCTCAGGCCTTGCAGTGAGTGGTCGTTGAACATGAAACCGCGCAGGGTCTGCGGCAGCAGGCGGATGTCACTGGCATGCAGCACCGGGCTGGTCGGGCTGACATCGCCGTAGCGCAGTTCGGTGTCCCGCACGCGCGCCTTCAGCGCTACGCCGACCTTGCCGTAGGCATCCTTGGGCTCGCCATCGAAGTTGCTGCCCGAGCGCGAAACGATGCCCGGCACACCAACACCATTGCCCACCGTGCCATTGCCACCGTCCAGCTTCAGCCCGACCAGGCCTTGCACGTCCAGGCCAAGGCCGACTATGCCCTGGGTGAACCCCGACTGCAGGTTGGCGATGATGCCGTGGCCCCATTCGCGGTGCTGGCTCTGGCGTTCGCCGGTGTTGGGGTTACGGGTGAAATCGCCGTTGCGGTAGTCCTGGCTGAAGTAATAGTTGCGGTTGATGATTTGCAGTTGAGTGCCGTCGAGAAAACCTTCGTCTTCGGCGAATGCCGGCGTGGTCAGGCCGATGGCCAGGGCGAGGGTGACGGGTGGGTAGTTGCGCGAGCGCATGGCAGAACGTCCTTATGAGTTGGATAACCCCGCCGGGGCGGGGACGCTCTGCTATTCCAATAACCGTGCCACCAATAAAATCTATATATTTCAAATACTTATATAAATTTATGAAATTGTTTGGATGTTCTTCACAGGCAAATTGTTCAGTTGCTGTTGCGTGCGATACAACACTTCCGGGGGCGCTGCGCGCCCCCAGGATCTATCAACCAGCCTTGCCTCCTAGGTAGAAATGTTGCAGGTCTTCGCGCGCAGCCAACTCCACAGCAGCCCCCTCACCCGCCACCCGGCCGTTCTCCAGGATGTAGGCATAATCGGCATGGCGCAGGGCAACGTTGATGTTCTGCTCGGCCACCAGAAAACTCATGCCTTCCTTGACATTGAGCTGGGCGACAATGTCGAAAATTTCTTCGACGATGATCGGCGCCAGCCCCATCGAGGGCTCGTCCAGCAGCACCAGCCGTGGCTGGGTCATCAGCGCACGGCCGATGGCCAGCATCTGCTGCTCGCCACCCGAGGTCAGCCCGGCCTGGGTCTTGCGCTTGGTTTTCAAACGCGGGAACCAGGCATAGATGCGCTCCAGCGCCTGTTCCAGTTCGCGCCGTGCCGGCTTGCGCAGAAAGCCCCCGGTACGCAGGTTTTCCTCGATCGTGAGGTGGGCGAACACATGCCGCCCCTCCAGCACATGCACAATGCCTTGGGCCGCCAGGCGGTTGGCAGCGATGCCGGCGGTGTCCTGGCCCTGGAAGTGGATGTGGCCACGGCTGACCCGCGCACGGTCTGCTTGCAGCAACCCGGAAATGGCCTTGAGCGTGGTGCTCTTGCCTGCGCCATTGGCACCCAGCAAGGCGACGATGTCGCCCTGCCCGACCCGCAGGGAAACCCCGGCCACGGCCAGGATCGCGCCGTCGTAGATCACTTCGATATCCTGCACGCCCAACAGCGCGTGGGCACGCTCGGCAGCACGCGGGCTGTGGGTCATGGGGCGGCCTCGTCTTTGGCGCATTCGCGGGGGGTAACACCTTTTTCACGGGCAAACTCGCCTGCCTTGGCATCGATCAGCGGGCGCAGGGTGGCGCGGTCGGCCTGTACCCAGTCGGTCACCAGCGTCCACTTCTGGCCATCCCATTGCTGCACCTTGGCCGCGCCACCCCCTTCATGGTCGCTGCATGACAGCTTCAGCGGCTGCATCAGGCCAAGGAAGCCGATTTCCTTCAGACGGGCATCGCCCAGGTCCAGGTGCTCCAGGCCCCAGCGCCCTTCCTCGCCAGTCAGTGGGCGGTTGCCGAACTTCTTCTGCCCGGCGCGGATGGCCTCGACGGCGATGGCCGCGTTCACCAGGCCAGAGTTGTAGTACACGCTGCCGAAGCTTTTCGGGTCTTTGAGGTCGCTCTTGCCGGTGTCGACGATGTACTTGCGGATGCGCTGGTGAATGTCGAAATCGGCGCCGCCGGGATAGGGCGTCAATGCCAGATAACCCTTACCGGCCTCGCCCGCCGGCAGCACGTCTTCGTTGGAGCTGGCCCAGATGTCGCCGACGATGCGGTCTACCGGGAAGCCGAAACGTGCCGCCGTCTTGATCGCTACCGGCGTGGACACACCCCAGGTACGCAGGAACACCCAGTCCGGCTTCTGCTGGCGCACCTGGCGCCATTGCCCGGCCTGTTCGTTGCCCGGGTCGGCCACCGGAATCTGGATGTTCTCGAAGCCGTATTTCTGCGCCAGCAGCGCCATTGGCCCTTGGGTTTCACGGCCATAGGCGGAGTCGTGGTAGACGGTGGCAATCTTTTTGCCCTTGAGCTTGTCCAGCCCGCCTTCGCGCTCGGCCACGTAGTTGATGAACGCCGAGGCCTCGCTGTAGAAAGTCAGCATCACCGGAAAGTTGTAGGGGAACACCCGGCCGTCGGTGGCTTCGGTGCGGCCATAGCCCAGGGTAATCAGCGGAATCTTGTCGGCCTCGGCCTTTTCCGCCAGGGCGTAGGCCGCCGGTGCGCCGTTAGGCTGGTACAACGCCACCGGCGCACCGTTCAGGCCATTCTTGAAGCGCTCATAGCATTCGATGCCCTTCTCGGCCGTCCATTCGGTTTCGCATTCCTGCCAGACCAGCTTGACGCCGTTGATACCGCCTTCGACCTCGTTGATGTAGCGCAGGTAGTCGATCATCCCGGCCCATACCGGAATGCCACTGGAGGCGTAAGCGCCAACCCGGTAGGTGGCCAACGGGAAGAACTGTTCGTTGCTGGCGGCCTGGGCCACCGGCTGCCAGGCCGAGGCAAGGCCCAGAGCAAGCCCCAGGGCGGCGGCGTGACGTTTGAAAGGTACGTGAATGTTGGTTTTTCGCATGGTCGATACTTTTAGGTGAAGTGTTGTGAACCTCCTTTCCCGTGGCCGGGTCAAGGTGCTGTTGATGGGTGTGGGATCGCTCAGAAGCGCAGCGGCCAGACGCGAATGCGTTCGCGCAGGTTGCCCAGCAGGCGCACCAGGCCCTCGGGTTCCTTGATCAGGAACCAGATGATCAGGCTGCCGAACAGGATCTTCTGCAGGTTCTGCAATTGCCCGGCATCGACATGGCCGTTGAACAGCCACTGCCCGGCATGGCTGAGCAAAATCGGCGTAAGGCTGATGAAGGCCGCGCCAATGAAGTTGCCGGCAATGCTGCCCATGCCGCCGATAATGATGATGAACAGGATCTGGAATGAGCGGTTGATGTCGAAGCTGCCGGCGCTGGCCGTGCCCAGGTAGGCAAAGGCCCACAGCGCCCCGGCAATGCCCAGGTAGAACGCGCTGACGGCAAAGGCCAGGCGCTTGTAACGCTCCACCTGGATGCCGATGACGGCGGCGGCGGTGTCCATGTCGCGGATCGCCATCCAGTTACGGCCCACCTGGCTACGCACCAGGTTGACCGCCACCCAGGTCAGTACCACCACGCAACTGAGGGTCAGCAGGTAACGCCCTACTGGCGTGGCCAGGTTATGCCCGAACAGTTCCAGGCGCGGCGCGCTGATGGTGCCGGACGAGGCGTAGTTGTAGAACCACGGGAACTTGGCGAACACCCACTCCAGGAAGAACTGCGCGGCCAGGGTGGTGACCATCAGGTAGAAACCCTTGATGCGCGAACTGGGCAGGCCGAACACCAGCCCTACCACCCCGGCAATCAGGCCACCGCCCAGCAGCGCCAGCGGCAATGGCAGCCCCGGCACGCGCAGCAGCAAGCCGTAGGTGGCAAAGGCCCCTACCGCCATGAAGCCTGCCGCCCCCACCGAGGTCTGCCCGGTGTAGCCGGTCAGCAGGTTCAGGCCAAGGCCGGCCAGCGACAAGACCAGGAACGGGATGAGGATCGCATTCAGCCAGTAGTCGCTGCCCAACCAGGGCAACACGACAAAGGCCACCAGCAGCAACAGGGCCAGGCCCAACGGGCGGTGGCGGGCCACCAGGGTCAGCGGTGCGTCGTCGAAGCGCGCTGTCAGGCGCGCGGCAGTCGTGGTCATGCGGTCATACCCGTTCGATGGCTCGGTCGCCGAACAGGCCGGCCGGGCGGATGTAAAGGAAGATCAGCGCCAGGAAGTAGGCGAACCAAGGGGTGATGCCACCGCCGATCAGCGGCCCGATGTACGCTTCGGCCAGGTTCTCTGCGGCACCCACGATCAGGCCGCCGACAATCGCCCCGCCAATCGAGGTGAACCCACCGATGATCAGTACCGGCAGCGCCTTGAGCACCACCAGCGACAACGAGAACTGCACGCCTTGGCGTGCGCCCCACAGCAGCCCGGCCACCAGCCCGACCACGCCCGCCACGGCCCACACCACCTGCCAGATGCGGTTGAGGTTGATGCCCAGCGATAACGCCGCGCGGGTATCGTCGGCCACCGCGCGCAAGGCCAGGCCGATGCGGGTGCGGTTGAACAGCACGGCCAGCAGCGCTACCAGTGCGGCGGAAACACCAGCGGCCACCAGGTCGAACTGGCTGATCATGATGTCGCCGACGAACAGCGGCACGTCTTCGATGCCCAGGTCCAGCGCACGCACCTGAGCCCCCATCAGCCCTTGAGCCAGCCCTTCGATGATGAACGACAGGCCCAGCGTGGCCATGAACAAGGTGATCTGTGAGCGGTTGACCAGTGGCCGCAGCACCAGCCGTTCGATCAGCAGTGCGCCGATGATCATCACCACCACGGTAATGGCCAGCGCCACGGCAAACGGCAGGCCTTGCTGGTGCAGGCTGACGAAGGTCAGTGCAGCAAACAGCAGCATGGCGCCCTGGGCAAAGTTGAACACGCCGCTGGCCTTGTAGATCAGCACGAAGCCGATCGCCACCAGCGAATACATGGTGCCGGCGAGCAGGCCGCCGATCAGGGTTTCGAGGAAGAAGTTCATCAGTGTGCTGCCCCCAGGTACGCGGCGATTACATCGGGGTTGGCCTGCACGTCGGCGGGCGAGCCATCCCCCACCTTGCGCCCGTAATCCAGCACCACCACATGGCTGGACAGGCCCATCACCACTTGAATGTCGTGCTCGATCAGGATCACCGTGGTGCCAAGGTCACGATTGATATCGGCGATGAAGCGGCTCATTTCCTGCTTCTCCTCGGTGTTCATGCCGGCCATCGGTTCGTCGAGCAGCAACAGCGTCGGATGGGCGATCAGCGCACGGCCCAGCTCCACGCGTTTCTGCAGGCCATAGGGCAGGCTGCCAACGGCCACCTCGCGCCAGGCCTGCAATTCCAGAAACTCCAGCACCTGCTCGGCGCGTTCGGCAAACGCCCGCGCTTCGCGGCGGGCACGTGGCAAACCCAGTGCCTGCTCCAGGAAGAAACTGCGCTGAAAGCGCGACAGCCCGGTCAGCAGGTTGTCGAGCACGCTCATCTTCTTGAACAACGCGTTGTTCTGGAACGTGCGGCCAATGCCCAGCCGTGCGGCGGTCAGCGGGTGCGGGCGGCGCAGCGGCTGTTCGGCGAAAAACAGCTGGCCGGCATCAGCGCGATAGACGCCGTTGAGGATGTTCAGCAGTGAGCTTTTACCGGCGCCATTGGGCCCGATCAGGGCGCAGATCTCCCCGCGTCTTACGCTGAATGACAGGTCTGATATCGCCTTGACGCCCTTGAACGACAGCGACACGTTGCGCACCTCCAGCAAGGCGCTCATGCCGCACGCTCCAGGTAATCACGCAGCCAGGCCGGCCGTGCCGTGCCCGAGGCAACAGGGGCGCTGGGCACATCGATGCGTTGCAGGCGCTGGAAGCCGAGCAATTGCCGCACGCGGGTTTTCAGCCAGCGCCGCAGGCCGCGTTGCGGATCTTGCTGCACCCAGTCGCACAGCCGCCGTTGCCAACTGCCAGCAGGCGGCAGCCGTGCCTCTATTTCATCGGCCAGTGCCTGCACCCGCTCAGCAGACAGCAGCAACGCCGTCGGGGCGATTTCGCGGCGATCGCGGCTGGCCGACTCGGCCGTTTCCGGAAACGCCAGGCCTTCACCCCGCTCCAGCCAGCGGTCGAGCAGGTGTGTCAGGCCTTCGCGCCATTCACTGCCTTCATCAACCCAGAGCACCTCGTCCCGGGTGACCTGTGCCCACCCCAAACGCTGCGCTGCAGGTGCAGCACCGACAAACAGCGCCGACAGCGGCTGAACCTGCCATTGGCCTGTGAGCACGGCATCGGCTTGCGGCACAAACAACTGCAGCGGCCACTGGCCGTGCAACCCCGTTTGTAGCCATTGCGCCACCTGTTCGCGGCGCTGGACAAAGGCGAACCCCGGGTAGGCCAGGCGCAGCTGGCGTTGCAAGTCTTCGCCACGGCTGTTGGCGGGGATCAGCAGGGTATGGCCATTCAGGCGCCGTGCGGCCAACGCAAGCAACACCAGGCTGGGCTCATAGGCGCCGCTCAAGGCAAGCCGCGCGCCTGCCACAAAGCCCTGCTGGCTCAAGCCATCGGCCAGGCGTTCGACTTCTCGCTGTACGTCGATCCAGCGCCAGGCCTTCCACACGCCCAGGCGCCGATGGCGCAGGGCGACCCGGGTTGGGCGCTCCCGGGCCCAGCGCTGCAGGGCCTGCAAGTGGCTGTCGGCCACGGCATCAGCCTGCGGCGGGGTAAATTCATGCACATTCATCGCGTGGCTCCCTGTCGGCTCAGGCCGGCTCGGTAATGCTGGCCGGGGTGGGTTGGCGGCTCAGGTCGCGGTAACCGGCAGCCGGGTGCGTGGCCGGCAGCCGTGGGCCGTCACCGAACAGCTTCTCGCGCAGGGTGCCGGGGCGGTATTCGGTCTTGTAGGCCCCCCGTTGCTGTAGTTCGGGCACCAGCAGCTCGACCACATCGCGGAAGGTTTCGTGGGCCAGGGCATAGGTCAGGTTGAAGCCGTCGACATCAGTTTCTTCAACCCAGGCCTGCAACTCGTCCGCTACGGTCTGCGCACTGCCGACAATCAGCGGGCCAAAGCCGCCGATGCCGACCCAGTCGGCCAGTTCCTGCACGGTCCAGCGCTTGTTCGGGTCGGCGGTGGAAAACGCTTCCACCGCCGACTGGATGGCATTGGTGTGGATATGCTCCAGCACCTGGTCAGGCTGGTACTTGCTGAAGTCGATGCCGGTCCAGCCGGAAATCAGCGCCAGGGCGCCTTCGTAGCTGGCGTAGCTTTTCAGCTCCTGCCATTTGGCCTGGGCCTTGGCATCGGTATCGTCGACGATCACTGTCTGCATGTTGAAGATCAGCACCTTGCGCGGGTCGCGCCCGGCCTCGGCGGCACGGCGGCGAATGTCGGCCACGGTCTTTTTCAAAATGACCTTGGACGGCGCGGCGACGAACACGCATTCGGCGTGGCCGGCAGCGAAATTTTTGCCGCGGCTGGACGCACCGGCCTGGTAAAGCACCGGTGTACGTTGCGGCGACGGCTCGCACAGGTGGATGCCCGGGACCTGGAAGTGTTTGCCGTGGTGGCGGATCTCGTGGACTTTGCGCGGGTCGGTGAACAGGCCGGTTTCGCGGTCGCGCACCACCGCACCGTCTTCCCAACTGCCTTCGAACAGCTTGTACAGCACCTCCAGGTACTCGTCGGCGTAGTCGTAGCGGGCGTCATGGTTGCTCAGCGCCTTCTGCCCAAGGTTGCGCGCACCGCTGTCGAGGTAAGAGGTGACGATGTTCCAGCCGATGCGGCCCTTGGTCAGGTGGTCGAGGGTCGATAGCCGACGGGCGAACGGGTACGGGTGCTCGAAGGTGAGCGAGGCCGTCAGGCCGAAACCGAGGTGCTCGGTGACCAGCGCCATGGGTGTGATCAGTGCCAGCGGGTCGTTCACCGGCACCTGGGCCGCCTGGCGGATGGCCGCGTCGCCATTACCGCCCAGCACATCGTAGATGCCGATCACATCGGCGATGAAGATGCCGTCGAACTTGCCGCGCTCCAGCAGCTTGGCCAGGTCGGTCCAGTAGTCCAGGTCCTTGTACTGCCAGGCGCGGTCCTTGGGGTGGCGCCACAGGCCGGGCGACTGGTGGCCGACACAGTTCATTTCGAAGGCGTTCAAACGAATTTCACGTGGCATGGGGACTCCTGTTCGATAGGCTCGGCACCCTTGCAAGGTGCCCTTACTGCTCTATCAACACGATTCATGCCAACAAATTAATTGTTATAAATCAGTACCTTATAAAACAAAGCAACACATCCAATGCCTGCGTGACGACACCAGTGTCGATCAACTGTCTACTGGCGAACAGCAGGTTTTGCGGGTTGGTTTTAGCCGGATGGCGCCTGACCCGTTAAGATGAACGACTCTTCAACCAGATGCAGACCACAATGCCCAACGACGCACCCATCGGCCCAGGCCGGCCAAAGGACCTGGCCAAGCGCGAAGCGATTCTCGAAGCGGCCAAGGCGCTGTTTCTCAGCCTTGGCTATGCCAACACCAGCATGGATGCGGTCGCTGCGGCGGCAGGTGTTTCAAAGCTCACCGTGTACAGCCACTTCACCGACAAGCAGACCTTGTTCTGCTCGGCAGTCATGGCCACCTGCCAGATCCAGCTGCCTGACCTGTTGTTCGAGTACCCCGAGGGTGTACCGGTAGAAGAGGTACTGCTGACCATTGCCCGTGGTTTCCAGGCACTGATCAGCAGTGACGAAGCGGTCAAGCTCAGCCGCCTGATCATGGCTCAGGGCAGCCTGGACCCGAGTTTTGGCGAGTATTTCTACGAGGCCGGGCCCAAGCGTGTGCTGGCAGGGATGGAAGCGCTGCTGCGCGGGGCGGATGAACGTGGGCTGCTGCGCATTGACGACCCGCTGCGAGCGGCAGAGCACTTCTTCTGCCTGGTGAAAGGCGCGCCGGATTATCGCTTGCTGCTGGGCTGTGCGGGGCCGCTGGAGGGCGAAGAGGCCG